>NZ_VPEW01000036.1:0-3523 GCF_013416965.1 Acinetobacter sp. YH1901134
GCATGTTCCGCGTCCTTGCAATACTGTGTTTACATACAGTCTATCGCTTAGCGGAAAGTTCTTTTACCCTCAGCCGAAATGCCTGCCGTTGCTAGACATTGCCAGCCAGTGCCCGTCACTCCCACTCAATAGTTGCCGGCGGCTTTGAGGAAACATCGTAGGTTACCCGCGAAATACCGGGAATCTCATTAATGATGCGGCTAGAAACCGTTTCTAAAAACTCATACGGCAAGTGTGCCCAGCGCGCTGTCATAAAATCGATAGTTTCTACTGCGCGCAATGCCACCACATACTCATAGCGGCGGGCATCGCCCACTACGCCAACCGACTTCACTGGCAAGAATACAGCGAAGGCTTGGCTGGTTTTGTGATACAGGTCAGCGGCATACAGCTCTTCGATAAAGATGGCATCAGCCAAGCGCAACCTGTCGGCATATTCTTTTTTTACTTCGCCAAGAATACGCACACCCAAGCCAGGGCCAGGGAAGGGATGACGGTAAACCATGTCGTAGGGCAGACCTAACTCCATACCGATCTTGCGCACCTCATCTTTAAACAGCTCGCGCAGCGGCTCCACCAGCTTGAGCGTCATAACACATTGATATTAGCTTCAATCTCTAAACCGTTGATTTGGAAATACATAATACCCTATTTGTTCATTCTTTTGTTATTTGTTGTATGTTGCGTTATTCCATCAATAATTTTATTCCAATCTTCGAAATGTAGTTCGTGTCCGGTTCCATCAAGCGTTATTAGTTTTGAGCCGTTTATCTTTTCAAGTAAAACTGCTGAATTCTTAAAATGCCATATTTTATCGTCCGTTCCGTGTACAATTAAGGTTGGTTGATTGATTTCGCTCAATCTGTTCCAGTATTCTTCACCACCTTGCAGTGCCGCATGATTGAACATACTTATATAGTTATTAGCTCTTTTAAATTCGGCTCTAATCAGTTTTTCACTTCTTTGTTTGTCAAATTGTTTCCTGCCGCTCATCAATTCAGCACCTTGAATTAAATAATTTGCCACACTGTCTTCATTTGTCCAATCTACGGTTTCAGCTTTTCCGTGAAAATCTAAAATACGCGTATCCATTTCAGGAATTGTGGGGTCTGAGTCGCCCCAAGGACCTGATGAGATTAGTGTTATTGAACTTACCCTGTCGGCATATTTTATTGATGCTATTTGAGAAATCAGTCCGCCCAGTGAAATTCCCACAAAATTGGCTTTGACTATTTTATAGCCGTCCAAAATTGAAATAGCATCATGGGTTAAGTCAACAATATCATAGGGGGTTGAACCCGGTTCGTAATTAGTAGATTTTCCTACGTCCCTATTGTCGTAGCGAATAACAAAAAATCCCTTTTCAGATAGTTTCTGGCAAAATTCAGCATCCCAATACAACATGGATACCGTTGCTCCCGCAATCAAGAGTATTGCCGGATCTTTTTCACATCCAAAACTTTCGGTAAAAAGTCTTATTCCGTTTTTTTTAACTATTTTCTCTTTCATTTCCTCGCCTTTCTGTTTTATAGATTCATTAGTTTTTGGAAAGAAAAGTCGAGGCTGAACATTTCCGTTTCGTTTATTATTGATTCTGCCTGTGCTTCTCTTCCATAAGCAAACATTTGCTGTTCATAATTTTCAATAGCCTCTTCAATGCTGTTAAATTTCCCATTGGTCAGATTATCCGACAATATCAAGGCATCCATCAACCCACTGTTTACGCCTTGTCCTGCAAAAGGAGGCATCAAATGAGCAGCATCTCCAATCATCGTTATGGGTAATGGACGCTTACTTTTCCAAGACTTATCTAAGGGAAATATTCGTGTCGCTAACCCTACAAAAGATGATGTCAAACGAATCAGTTCTTTGTAGCGTTCGTCCCAATCGGAAAATTTTTTCAGGAGAAAATCAACGACACTATTTCTGTCTTGAAAATCTACCCGCGTTTTGCTTTTCCATTCATCAGGTGTTTTAAAACTTATTCCAAAATGCAATGCACCATTATTATTAGGATTCGCAAATAATAAATTACCTTGATGAGCAGCCATTAGCCGGTTTCCATTGCAAAGCTGAAAAAATCCAGGACAGTTCACCTCCGGTTGATGAATATCGGCTTGTATATTGAAAGTACCTGTTTCTTCAACTTCCGTGTCGGTAACAAATTTTCTTACTTTAGACATTCCACCATTGGCAATAATAACCAGATCTGCTGTTTCACTCGATTTATCCTCAAAAGTTAGTATCCACTTCTCCTTATCAGGTTCAAGGGTAACAAGTTTTCTATCCCAAATGACGGTATCATTTTGTAAACTATTTAATAGGATAGTCCTTAAGTCATTTCTGTTTATTTCAGGATTGTCAAAACGATTTTCGGGTCTTACATTTTTTGTGGTTAAAATATTGCCCTTTTCATCAACAATATTTACACCCATTGGTAAAGCTAAGTCATAATAAGTTTGTAACAATCCCGCTCTTTTCATTGCTTCCTGTCCCGAATCCCTGTGCAGATCAAGTGTCCCACCAAAAATCCTTGCATCTTGGTCTTTGTCTCTCTCGTAAACTGTAATGTCCACGCCGTTTTGCTGTAACAATCTCGCCATTGTTAATCCAACAGGCCCGGCACCAATTATTGTAATTTTTTTATGTTTTAGTAAAGTCATATTCTTGTTCGCTGGTTTTAATGTCAACTAATGTCTGTCAATTTAATCACTTTGTTTTTTTTAAATTCAAACACGGATTTTCCTGATAACTTTAGCTTTTGCCCTTTTTTTAAGCCGTTCGGAAAGTCAATTGCTAAAATTGCTGTATAATCAATTTCTATTTCAGTGCTGTTGTCAAAATGCCTAAACGATTTAACTGTCTGTGTTCTCTTTGCAAAGTATGTTTTTGCTGTTTCTGCCTGTTGTTTAAACGCTGTTAACCCTTTCAGCGATAAACTTATATCATTATTTTGAATGTTTTCAAAAACAATATTATCGTCAAGGTCTGCAACCATTTTTTTGATATCAAATTGGTTGTATCCATCGATGTAGTTATTGATGATGTTTACTCTGTCGGTCATATTTTGTAATTATTTATCGGTTACATATTGGTGTTGTCTGTAGGTTGTTCTACGATAATTGCCAACTTTTAACTTCTATACGAAGGAACATGTTGGGATACTTGAACTTTCGATTTAGCGCCAACACGAGCAAACCGAAGTTAGCACCTACTCTCTATTCAGCATATTTTTTAAAAATACTTGTGGCAATGTGTCCGCCAAAACCAAAAGTATTACTCATTGCGTAATTCACTTGCCGTTGTTGTGATTGGTGTAACGTCAAGTTAAATATATCCCTATATTCAGGTTCAATATCTACCGAATTGATTGTTGGCGGAACAATGTTATTCTGAACAACGTATAGGAAGAATAAACGCCCTTTTCACCCAAGTCCAACAGCTTTGGACCGCAGTTGACTCTTTCGACACCCCTGCGATGCAACCCAATCCGGCTGACGGGGAGCCAGCAACGCTGAAAATT
>NZ_VPEW01000037.1:0-2660 GCF_013416965.1 Acinetobacter sp. YH1901134
GGCAATAGGGAGCTTGTAATCAGGGAAAAGGCAGGGGCGAAATTTTTATAACGCTCAGTCGCTCGTAGACACTCACTCGGTTTAATTATATTTTTATCATCATACAATTCATTAATTTATGAGAATAAAATGATTTATATCATTTCAATATTATTAGCTGGGATTTTGCTTGTTTTAATTGGGATTTATCAAAATAGAGATGAACTAAAAAAACCAAAGGAAACAAAAAAAAATTTAGTTCTACATTTTAAAAACAATCCCTGTGCATTCGATTATGCAAGTGAATATCTAAGTCTAAATTTAGGCTATGAAATGCTTTACGTTGGAATTATTGAAGGAGCTGAAACTAAAGGCAATACTCAACAAGCAATTTTGAGAATAGCTGCTAATGGTGGAGAGGTTATCGTATTTGGGTTCACAAATAGCAAAAAAGCAAACTTATCAAAGGGAAATTTAGTGTTATGGGGATTAATGGATCTAGTAGATTTTGATAACAACAAAGATGTTATGGCAGCCGGTCAAATTTTAGCTCTAATAGCTCCAAGTTATGATGTGGCAACTTCAAAATGGGAAATAAAAACTGACTTAACAAAATAAATAATAGTTCACACACACTAATCAAGTTTAAAACTACTCCTGATGCGTCTATTTGGCCTTTGTTGGCGTTTTTAGCCCTGTTTAGCTAGATTTCCATGTTTTTGGGGAAAAGACGCTTAAATGCGATTTTAGGTGGTTTTTACGCTATGGTGTGAAATTCGATATTGGTGCTTTGCTAACAAGCAAAATTTTATCGGTTGGGAGATTTATCATTTTCCGACAGCAGGAGGGAATGCACGCTTCCGCGTTTCTCTCCGAGAAACAAAAAACCGACCTCTGAAAAAGATAAAAATAAGCCCCAAAAGTTGGGGCGTTTTGAAATCTTTTTTAGAGGATTAATTGCTACTTTTTGGCATTCACGTAGTCATAAAATTGAAGTTGCTGTTTTGGGTCTTTTAGCATGATGCGAAGACGTTGCATAAAATCATCTAGAGATTCGTTTTTCTGTTTTAAATGAGCGAATTTCTTGTCACGGGAAATATTGAACGACAAGCTGTTCACTTGCATATTTCGCAATTCAATAAACTTAGGTTCATCGACCTGTTTGATTGGTGCAGATTGGATTTTCTTAGAACTAAAGCCGAGCTGTTCCAGTAGCGGGTAAAACATCCTGAATTTTTTTGGCTCTAAAAGCATGTCGGCAAGGCGTTTCGTAAAGTCTTCGGCTGACTCTCCGATCTCTGCATATTCGCTACCAACTTCGGGCATTTCAGATAATTTATGTGCGAACAAATGCCGTTGGGCATCAGTCATTTCAATAAAAAAATCGGGTGTGTTTTGATCTCGTTTAGGGGCGATTTTTTGTTCTACTTTTGGCTGTGGTTTTTGTTTGAATCGGAATGAAAAACCACTAATTGAACGACCATTTTTATGTTGTTCTACCTTCACTTTAATGTCTGTTTTTTCATTAATTTGCTGTAATGATGGTTCTAAAACACGACTTTTGAAATGATTCATTGCTTTGTATTCATTAGGTTCAACTCCTAACTGACTTCTGAAATCCGCTAGTTTCAAAATTGGAGTTTTACCTACCTCACGCCATGTTATCAATAGTTCATAAAGTCGTATTGCATACTTGCCTGTAAGTCCTGAAACTTGATTAATCTGATAGCTTGTAAAGTGTTTCTCAAGTCGTGTAATTAGTGGAACTACATCAGGGGCAAAGGTGATTTCTAGTAGAGCAGAATCATCAATGTATTTAATACGACTAACCCATCGTGAGCGAACAATACCAATCCCTTTTGATGTTTCTTCTTGGAATGAAAATTGTCGATCAAATAGGTTGTTTACAGCTTCTTTTAAAGCCTTGTAAGCCCCTTCTTTTGTGACATTGAACTGTTTTGCATAATCACTGGCATGAATTTCTAGCTTACTGTCAGCAGTAATTCCTTTCCCTGTTTCTCTAGCACTGATAATTGCCAATAAAATTAACCTTTGTTCTGTTACCTCCAAGTTGTAACTGGCATTCATAAGAGCATTATCTTTTACAACTAACCCGCCTTTCATTAAGACACCATTATTTTTATGTATATTAAGACACACTATATTTTTATGTGTCTTAATGCAAACTATTTGTGTCGGTATTGGTGTTTTTGAACAAACTATTTGTGTCGGTATGACAAACTATTTGTGTCGGTATGTCCTCTGAAACGCACGTATATCAATACTTTCAAGGCTCTTAAAAGCATTTAAAAGCTTTTTATATTATTAAAAGCCCAAAAAAATCAAAAACGGCATTTAAAACTGCCCTATGTTTTCGCTTCGCTCAAACTCTATTGAATCTCGCTGCGCTCGATTCCTGGGGGCAGTTTTTTCAAAGACCGGCTAGGACGCTAAAAACAAGAATGGATTCGCTTCGCTCATAAAGCTTTATGCTCGCTTCGCTCGTCATGGAGCCAATGGCTACAGTCGCTTTGCTCTGTAAATCTCGTTATGAGGCAATAGGGAGCTTGTAATCAGGGAAAAGGCAGGGGCGAAATTTTTATAACGCTCAGTCGCTCGTAGACACTCACTCGGTTTAATTATATTTTTATCATCATACAATTCATTAATTTATGAGAATA
>NZ_VPEW01000038.1:0-1731 GCF_013416965.1 Acinetobacter sp. YH1901134
CATTGCAAACATCAAAATCTTTAGCCTTAGCAAGCAATTTTTCATTTTCATTCCTAAGGCTAGCAAGAGAAATGTTTAATTCTTCAATCTTAGCAAGCAAATCATCATTATCATCTCTAAGATTGGGAATTGAAACATTACAAACATTTGAATCAACCTTAGCAATTAAACTAGCATTTTCATTTCTAAGGTTGTCAATAATCTCATGGCAAGTGCTTAGCTCACTAGATAATTTTTCACATTTTTCTACTTCTAGAGCGTAAGCATTTTTAACCTTAACATGCTTCTTATTTTCCTTAATTAGGAAGTCCTCTTGGGAGTCCAAGAGATCATCCTTCTCATGAATAGCACTAATTAATTCATTTAATTTTTCTTTTTGTTGCATGTTAAGGTTGGCAAAAAGGGTACGCAAATTATCTTCCTCATCACTAGCATTATCATCACTAGAGGATTCATATTTAGTGGAGGATTTAGATTTAACCTTCTTTTTGCCGTCCTTTGCCATGAGGCACTTGTGGCCGACGTTGGGGAAGAGGAGACCTTTGGTGACGGCGATGTTGGCGGCGTCCTCGTCGTCGGAGGAGTCGGTGGAGCTCTCGTCGGAGTCCCACTCCCGACAAACATGGGCATCGCCGCCCTTCTTCTTGTAGTACCTCTTCTTTTCTCTCCTCTTTCCCTTCTTGTCGTTGTCCCTGTCACTATCACTTGATAATGGACATTTAGCAATAAAATGACCGGGCTTACCACATTTGTAGCAAACTTTCTTGGAGCGGGGTTTGTAGTCCTTCCCCCTCCTTTGCTTGAGGATTTGGCGGAAGCTCTTGATGACGAGCGCCATCTCCTCATTGTCGAGCTTGGAGGCGTCGATTGGTTGTCTACTTGGTGTAGACTCCTCCTTCTTCTCCTCCGTCGCCTTGAATGCCACCGGTTGTGCTTCGGACGTGGAGGGATCATCAAGCTCGTTGATCTTCTTTGAGCCCTTGATCATACATTCAAAGCTCACAAAATTCCCGATAACTTCCTCGGGGGTCATTTGAGTATATCTAGGATTACCACGAATTAATTGTACTTGAGTAGGGTTAAGAAATACGAGTGATCTTAGAATAACCTTAACCATTTCATGGTCATCCCATTTGGTGCTCCCGAGGTTGCGCACTTGGTTCACCAAGGTCTTGAGCCGGTTGTACATGTCTTGTGGCTCTTCCCCTTGGCGAAGACGGAACCGACCGAGCTCCCCCTCGATCGTTTCCCGCTTGGTGATCTTGGTGAGCTCATCTCCTTCGTGCGCGGTCTTGAGCACATCCCAAACCTCCTTGGCGCTCTTCAACCCTTGCACTTTGTTATACTCCTCTCTACTTAGAGAGGCGAGGAGTATTGTTGTTGCTTGAGAGTTGAAGTGCTCGATTTGGGCCACCTCATCCTCATCATAGTCTTCATCCCCTACGGATGGTACCTGTGCACCAAACTCAACAACATCCCATATACTTTTGTGGAGCGAGGTTAGATGAAATCGCATTAAATCGCTCCACCTAGCGTAATCTTCACCATCAAAAGTTGGTGGTTTGCCTAATGGGACGGAAAGTAAAGGTGTATGTTTAGAAATGCGAGGATAGCGTAGGGGGATCTTACTAAACTTCTTGCGCTCTTGGCGCTTAGAAGTTACGGAGGGCGCATCGGAGCCGGAGGTCGATGTTGATGAAGTGTCGGTCTCGTAGTAGACCACTTTCCTCA
>NZ_VPEW01000039.1:0-1990 GCF_013416965.1 Acinetobacter sp. YH1901134
GACAAGCATCGTCATTTTATTATGGTCAGCCTCAGGGTGAAGTGTGTCTAATCAACAGGGTTTTCGGTCTCTAAGTACTTTTTAAAGGGAACATCATCGACTCAAATCTCTATTTGCAACAGTGCCCCATGAAGTGCCTGCCTGCGTCTGTTAGCCGAACGCCCCGCGCATGGCGCTCAAATAGCAGGACACCAAGGTTATCCTCCAGCGCTTTCACACGCGCGCTGACGCTCGACTGGCTGATACCAAGTGCCTTGGCCGCATGCCGAAAATTCAGATGCTCGGCGACGGCGATGAACTGAACAAGGGAAATGAGCGGTATCCTGCCAGACAGGATACCGACATTCACGAGGTTTCGATGGTTAGTGCGCCGCATCGGAGCGGGCCTGCTACCAGTCGTCGGTTAGACGACTGGCGACTTCTCGGTGGCAGCCCCACGGAGCCGAAGGAGCACCAGCCCCAACGAAACCAGTACCGCCATCGCCGTGGCGTAACAGATCACGGGCCACGCTGTGTCACCGTTTAAAAGTGCCACCGCCAATGTCCCGACAATGCTGACTATCAGGCTTTGAACGCAGAAGTAGAACGCGACCGCTGATCCCGCGATGTCGTCGAACTCTGCCAAAGCGCCGTTCGCGGTAACGGACACCGTGAAGACAATACCGACCGCGACAACCCACATCGGTAGGATGAAGGTGAGGAATGACGGCGAGCCGTAAAGTTCGCCGATCCCCAACAGGACCGCTCCGCAAACAAGCAACGCCATCCCACGCGCCACGCATCCTGCGATGCCCCATCTGGCGACAAAGGACTTCGCGAAACGGGTTGTCACGATCATTACAAGCGCGACAGTGGCGAAGGCAAAGCTGAATCCGATCTCGGAATATTCCGCTTGGCCTATGAGCACACGGGGAGCCGTCGAGAAGAAGACGAAGTAGGTGCCCATACCGGCGCTAAAGCCGACAGTGTAAACCCAAAAAGCCGGACTCGCGAAGATCGGCAAGACAGATCGGCGCGTCTTGACTTGATCCAGAGGGCGGGTTTCGTGCCACCTGAAACCCGCATTTAGGAGTGCGAGCATCGCCAGTATAGCCAAAGTAATGAATATCGCCTGCCATCCCAAGAACTCGCCGATCAATACTCCGGCGATAGGGCCGAGCGCAGGCACGAACGCCAGCATCGAACTGAAAAGGCCGTAGATGACGACACCCTCAGGACGGTTGGCATAAACGTCGCGAACCGTCGCGAACGTCGCCACCAGCATGGCCGACGCGCCCACTGCTTGAAGTAGACGGAAAGCGACAAAGGCCGGTGCAGTTGAAGACCAAGCTGCTCCCAGAGACGCAATGACGAAAGCCGTTGCGCCCGCAAGTAGAATTGGCCGTCGCCCGATTCTGTCTGAGAGCGGACCAAAAATCACCTGGCCCACGCCGAGCATCACCATATAGAGGCTCAACGTGAGTTGGATCATAGCGGGCGTCGTGTTCAGGATGCCGGGCATCGCTGGAACGACAGGGAGATAAATATCCATCGCCAGTGAAGCGAGGATGTCGAAAGGAGCCATCAGCAGCAGTGCTGCCGGCAGCGTATAGGCCCACGCGGGGCGTGTGGTGGTCATGACGAATCAACCCTCGATTAAGGAATACCGGGCGACGTCTGCTCGTCAGCAATCAGATGAGACTAGCCTTACAGAGCGCCGCAACAACAATACTGGTTGTTGCGGCTTACTTGTCTGCTGACTTGGAATTTCCCATCTGATTACTCCACGCTTACGAATATGAATTGCTACATTTTATCCGATTATCTTTTGCTTCGCAATGCGGCATGGGCGCACTCAGCGTTCCAGCCCCCTCTGCCGCCCTAAATGCTTGCTCCAATGCATCGAGCACCATATCTGTATTCATCCGTGTCGATACTTTCCATCCAACAATTGCTCGTGAGAACACATCAATAATAAATGCAGTATAAACCCAGCCTGAATTTGTTTGAA
>NZ_VPEW01000040.1:0-1986 GCF_013416965.1 Acinetobacter sp. YH1901134
ATCTGCCCCATCTCCTTGGGCTTGGATTTCAACTTTGCCTTTGCCTGCATAAGCTCTTAATCCCTCTTGTGCTGCAAATAGACTGATCTTGCTTTGTGCATGGGCAATTAAGGATTTTTGACTGCTGAGGTTGATACTATCGCCTGCACTTTGGCTGATTTGTCCATCTGCTGAAAGATGAATATCTTCCTGACTACTCACAGCAATTGAGTTCGGTGCAGATAAAATCATTAAGGCTTGTTTAAAGGCATCAGCTTTTTCTTTACTGCCTTTTTCGATTTGTGCAAGGAAGTTTTTTAGGTTATCTAAGACTTCAAGCGGGTCAGTTTGTTGATTTTTAGCCACTTCACTTAAGGCTTTACTGCTGTTTAAGTTGGCTTCGATTTGATCTTTCGCCGCTTGTGCATCGAGGTGCATTGCCGCTGCTTGTTGTTGTGGGTGTGTGCTGACAAGTAGCCCCTGTCCTGCACGTACTGCGCCCCATTGGTCTGTTCTCAGTTCAAAGCCTTCACCTCGCCCTGCACTTTCTGCGGTTTCTTTGGGATGACTAAGGTTACCGAGGTTGAGCTGAGTGGCACCATGGGTACTTTGTAATTGTGTTGAGATTTGTCCAGTCGTGTCATCAAAGCGCAGTTGTCCAAAGCCTTCACCTTGGACTTCCTTACTTTTTATTCCAGCCAGTTTTTTGGTGTCTGGCAGTTTGCCTTTACTATCAAATTGGGTCGGACTGCGCTGTGCTTCATGTATGCGCCCCACCACAAATGGTCGGTCGATATTGCCGTCAAAGAAATCGATGACCACGATTTCATTAATGCGTGGCAAGAAGCGTGCGCCATAACCTTCACCTGCCCATGGTGTAAGCACATCTACCCATGCAGAATCTGTGTCATTGTCATTACTGCCTGCACCGCCATCATGGCTGTGGTCATCTCCACGGGTAAATAAAAAGCGGACTTTGATACGCCCCCATTCATCGACATGTATTTCTTCACCACTTGGCCCGACAACTTTAGCCCGTTGCGGATGGGTGCTTGGACGGTGTTCGAGTGGGTTATATTCAGGAACCGTCGCAATATTGCGGCGTTGTAATGTGAGCTGATTGGCCTGACGCTCGGCCTGTTCATGGATGGGTTTAATGTTCCACTGACTTTGTTCAATCAGTTGATTGACTTGTTCAGAGAGATCTTTAGGTAAGTTATTTTGGTTATAGAATTTTTTTTCTGTGATTAAAAATTGTTTGTCTGCGCCACTGTGTTGATCGATTTCTGGGTGTTCATTCAATTCAAACCAATAACCCACTTGGGTATCACGCACGGTCGATTGTGCATTGAATTTTTTAGATTGCAGCTCGTGGTAGCGCGTTAGGTTTTGATTCAGTTTTTCAATTTGGCTGTTGGATGAAGCCGTAGCTTGATCCTCACCGTTTAAGTCTTGCATCCATGCAGGGCTGACATGCCATGCTTGTTCCAAACTTAAGCTAGCATTGTCTTGGCTTTGGCTATGCTGATGTTTGCTTTGAACTGAACCTGCGCCTTCTTCTTGGCTGAGTCCATCGGCTTGCCAGCGCTGTACATGGACCGCAGTCGGCTGAATGCTACGCTCACCGATCAAGCTGGTAATGCTGTCTTGTTTTTCTGTGGCACTAGAACGATGAAAGCGGATACTACGACGGCTGAGTGCTTGATATTGGCTATTGTCATCAATCAGGCGGAGTTTTTGTTTTTCAATTTGGGCTGAGGAATGCGGCACTTTCAACTGTGCTTCATCGATGAGCCAGTTGATACCCTCACTGCGCCAAAGTCGCGTTAAAAAGTCATAATCGCTTTCATTCGACTGCATGATGAAAGGTCGTACATCATAGTTTTGGCTTAAACCGCTTAGATCTAGCGTTAGACTGGCAGCAAAGAGCGGACTTTTGCTTTGCCATTCTTTAAAAAGAGTCTCACTGACATCACGCACCGATTTGTTCATAAACACACGGCTGTT